>NZ_JAOQIO010000109.1:0-2887 GCF_025567575.1 Paenibacillus baimaensis
GTTTTCCTCAGGGGTACGGTTTGCTTTCTCCGAAAAGGAACCGGAGGTTTGAATTTGTTTGATCCATCGATCTAATGCTGTCGCGCTCAGGTCGTATTCACGAGCAATGTTGGCTCGAGTTTTTCCGCTTTCATATAACTGAACCATCTAGTTTTTAAATTCGTCTGTAAATGTACGTCTTCCTTTGGGCATCGTAGATTCGCTCCTGTCTGATGTTTTTATTCTACTAGTCCTCAATTAATCTGTCCAACTTACTATAGCCGATCCAGCTAAAGATTATCAATCCAAGGGATTGTCAAAGCTATTAAATATTCTTTCTCCTTCTGTTTTTTTTCAAATTACTCAGATTACTCTACGCAATATTTTGAACTATTTATATTCTGCTGGGAGCATCCAAGGTGAGCTTTATCTAATAGAATTTTTAAACAGGACATGGAATTTAGATAACATGCCTCCTGTTGATACTAGATATCCGATGTGGACACCAGTTGTAAAATATCATATATCAGCGGACAATCTCTCCGAGAAGAGAGAAGTAGATGATCAAGAATGGGGAATATTTTATGATCAAGGAAATGTATGAAAAGGGGATGTACGTTACCCATATAGCTAAAGAATTAGGTAGAGATCCGAAGACGATACGGAAATGGCTGGAGCAAGATGAACCAGGTCGGTACCAGCGAATTAGCAACCGAACGGGTAAACTCGATCTACACAAAGACCACATACGTCACCGCATGGAAGATGGCTGTTTGAATGCGATGGTCATCTACGATGAGATCAAAGCACAAGGATACACCGGCAGTATGACCACGCTTCGTTACTTCATGAGGCCGTTAAAACCAATCATGGCTTCTAAGGCTACAGGAACGGTTTGAAACGGAACCTGGCGAGCAAGCCCAGATCGACTGGGGACATTTTCGAGTCGATTGGAATCAAACGAAAAAGCAGCTTTATGCGTTTGTGATGGTCCTTGGTTATTCACGTATGCTGTATGTGGAATACACAGAAGATGAGAAAGTAGAAACGCTTATCGGTTGCCATGAAAGAACCATGACGTACTTCGGAGGGATTACGAGAACCTGCTTGTATGACAATATGAAGACTGTTGTCATTGGACAAGACGAGCAAGGTGAAGTCATAGTCATATGGAATGAGCGGTTTGCACAGTTTGCTGCCCACCATGGATTCATTCTTCGTCGCTGCAAACCCTACCGCCCACGAACAAAAGGTAAGGTGGAAAATGGTATTGGTTATGTACGGAAGAACTTCTGGCCAAGGGTCCAGAGCATTACTGGATTACACGATCTAAACGAACAGGTACGCTTGTGGTTAGACACGGTGGCCAACTGCAGTGTGCATGGGACAACCCATGAGATCCCTACGGAACGCTGGACGGACGAGAAGCTGAAACCCGGCAATCTTTTTCCCTTTCAGGCGGCGGAACGCCATCCCCGTAAGGTTCTAGCGACACCTTGGTTTCTTACCAGAGCAATCGCTACTCCGTTCCGTTTGTTTACGTGGGACAACATGTACACAATCAGGATGAGAAAAACGGCATGCTCCACCTGTACAACCAAGAAGGAGAACTCATCACCAACCATGAAAAGGCAAGCGGAGTGCATCAAGTCATAACCCATAGCCGCCAGGTGTGGGAAAACCAATCTCGTCGTAGGGCTGGCTTTAGAGGCGATTGCCCTAAGGTATTCGGTATACTCATCACGGCTCATGATCTCGTTCAGACCCTATAGCAGGCACATCAAACGAACAACATGAAATAAAAGATACCTATGTTTCTCAAAGCCGATCTCCTTATCATTGATGAGATCGGTTACCGAAAGATGGACGACGCAGCCGCGCATTTCTTCTTCCAAATCATCTCCGAACGGTACGAGAAAGGCTCCATCATTCTCACCTCAAACAAGTCATTTGGCTCTTGGGGTGAAATATTTGGAGATGCCGTACTCGCTACTGCTATTCTAGACCGGTTACTGCATCATTCGATAACAATAAACATCAAGGGTGAGAGCTACAGGATTAAAGAAAAGAAAAAGGCTGGGTTATTCAAACCAGATATGACGGAAGACAAAGAGCCCTGATTCCGCTCTAAATAGGGAATTTTCAACTGCTGCTTTTGGGGAGTATTAAGTTGGTGTTGACACCGAATGCTATTAGAGATATTATTCAGCATATGTATGCGAATGACGATCGGGATTCCGAATATTTATACGAAAAGTATTTGGATATTTTTAACTTACAGGATGAGCTGTTCATCCATTTTATTGAACAAACAGTTCACCCACAGGTAAGAAAAAAGAATCTATAAAAGTTGAACTGAAAAACTTCAGACTCGAACGAGCAAACGGTCAATGACTTCAAGAGGCGATTGGTTGACGCGTTTCATGAAAGTTGCGACATGAGAACGGATGACATAAAACTTATGGAAAAAGATATTATTCACCACATCGTGCTTCAGCCATTTCCATAAGCCTTCAACGGGATTAAACTCAGGGCTGTATTTCGGTAAGTAACCAAACGGAGCCGCGGATGCTGACGTAGAAAAGACTAAATTTCATCGGCGTGATGGGTACGCGCATTGTCGAGCACGATGACAATTTGACCTTCTGGATAGCCTTGTAAAATGACATCCAACTTTATGCTCACCATGGGTGGCAATCTTTCGCTGTTGCCCCGTGGGAAACCAGTTATATTGCAAATCCAAATACGCACGTATCATCGATTCATCTTCAAATAAAAGATGATCGATCTTCTCTTGGGCAAGCTCCTCTTTGAGTTCGGGGAGTATCACTTCACGGAACTGCTTTTGTTTCTCCTTGTCGGCCCGCACCAGCGTATAAGTCGCCTTTGTATAGCTAAAGCCTAACCG
>NZ_JAOQIO010000057.1:0-2538 GCF_025567575.1 Paenibacillus baimaensis
GTAAGCGTTTAATAAGAAGGTGTATTCCAATCCAATCTAGATTTTGAGACAATTCCGTTAGAGTAGTCGTTGGAGTTTTTCGACTCTACTCGAAAAACTCTAATGGGAGTGTGTCCAATTGCAAACTGTACAAATGAGGAATCGCTATCGACTCCAGCAGTGGACCGAGATCATTCGTGACTGCCGTTCCAGTGGTCAGACCGTGGTTCGCTGGTGTGCAGATCACGAAGTCAATGTGAAAAGCTATTACTACTGGCTTCGGAAAATCCGTGAAGCTGCTTGTGAATCCCTTCCCGCCTTCTCTTCCCCGAATGAACCCACTCTTGTACCGGTCCCTCCATCTTTGCGGATGAACGCCCCACGTTCCGAAGCGAGCCATGAACAAGCGGCCATCATTCTTCGTATGGATGCCGTTACGATCGAAATTCATCCGCATGCGTCTACCGCACTTCTTGAACAAACGCTTCGCATCCTGCAATATGTTCGGTGACATCTCGAAGGCCGATCAACTGTATATCGCCTGCGGTTATACGGATATGCGAAAGTCCATTGATGGACTCATTCACTTGGTGCAACACCAGCTACAATTGAACCCGTTTCAGAATCATTTGTTTCTGTTCTGCGGTCGCAAGCGCGATCGGATGAAAGCCTTGTACTGGGAAGGTGATGGATTCGTCCTGTTGTACAAACGGCTGGAATCCGGTCAATACCAATGGCCCATGGATACGGAGGCCGTACGCTCGATCACGCCACAGGAGTTTCGGTGGTTGCTGGAAGGACTGTCGATCCATCAGCCGAAAGCGGTTAAAAAGCTGGGCTTCACCCCTTCCATGGAGGTCAAAACAGAGCCGAAAACTCTTGTAAAATCTGGGTTTGTACACCATTCTATGGTATAATGATAGGCATAGAAGACAGTGAAGGAACGGTATCTCATGAGCCCCTTGGAACAGCTACAACAGATGGAGCATCGCATTGGCGACCTGGAAAAAGAGAATAAACGGCTACAGGAAACCGTGCAATTTCTAACGCAGAAGCTGTACGGCAAAAGCTCCGAAAAAACAGCTTCTCTCCCGGCAGGTGTGGAGCAACTGTCTTTATTTGATGAGGCAGAAACAGCAGCTTCACGCGTTGCGCCGGAGCCAACCATCGAGCAGATCCAATGCTACCAGCGAAAGAAGCAGGTAGGCGAACGAGCGGAACTCCTTCAGGATCTTCCGCATGAGAAGCAACTTTGTCAGGTGCAGGGCCGTTGTTGTGACGCATGCCATAGTGAGCTTGTCTTGGTAGGGGAAGAGTTTGTACGTACGGAGGTGGAGTTTATCCCTGCCCGCGTGCAAGCCATGGATATCTACAGAGAAACCCTAGAATGCCGGACCTGTCGGAAAGAGGACAAGCCTCAGATGAAAAAGGCAATGACGCCAACGCCGGTCATCCAGCATTCGATGGCTTCGCCTTCCTCCGTGGCATGGGTCATGTACCAGAAGTTCGTGAACAGCATGCCACTGTACCGCCAGGAGAAGGAATGGAAGAGCATCGGCCTTGATCTGAGTCGGGCCACGATGGCGAACTGGCTGATCGCGGACACGAGAGATTGGCTGAAGCCCCTGGTGAATCGACTGCATGAGCTGCTTGTACAAGAGCGATATCTGCATGCGGATGAGACGCCCTTGCAGGTCATGAATGAGAAGGGACGGAAGAACACGACCGCCTCCTACATGTGGATCTACAGCAGTGGGCAGCATAATGCGCATCCCATACGGCTCTTTGAGTACCAACCCGGACGAGGGGCGAAGTACCCGCAAGCGTTCCTGAAAGGGTTCAAGGGATATTTACATAGCGATGCCTACGCCGGATATGCGAATCTAGCAGGGACGATTTCTTGTCTATGCTGGGCACATCTTCGGCGTAAGTTTGTCGAGGCATTACCACCGGAGACGAAGCATCCGGAAGAGACCTTGGCCAGTGAAGGGATAGCTTATTGCAACAAGCTTTTTGAGCTGGAGGCACAGCTTATGTCCCATACGGTTGAAGAACGAAAAGAGCAACGTTTGGTGCAGGAAAAGCCTGTACTCGATGCTTTTTGGTCATGGGTAGAAACGGCCAAAGGTAAAGTTCTACCCAAATCCAAGCTAGGCGAAGCGCTGAAGTATGCACGCAACCATAAGCAAGAGTTGCTGAATTACTTACAAGATGGGAACTGTGTGATCTCGAACAATCTAGCTGAGAACAGCATACGTCCCTTTACAGTAGGACGTAAAAACTGGTTATTCAGCGGTAGTCCACGAGGTGCAACCGCGAGTGCAGCGATCTACAGCATCGTAGAGACAGCAAAGGCAAATGGATTGAGCCCATACAAATATCTAGTCTATCTATTTCAGCAGTTACCAGCGGTTGCATTTCGTCAACAGCCGGAGCTACTTGATGCGTACCTTCCATGGAGTCCGACAGTTCAACAACATTGTACATAATGCAGGGCCTGTGGATCTTCATAAACCATGGGCTTTTCTTTTTCAATACACCTTCTTGTTTGACGCTTAC
>NZ_JAOQIO010000073.1:0-2358 GCF_025567575.1 Paenibacillus baimaensis
CTCTAACGGAATTGTCTCAAAATCTAGATTGGATTGGAATACACCTTCTTATTAAACGCTTACGATCTATCTCAATTTTTATCGTCTTTTTCGTGATACATGTTTGGTCGCTGTAAATGATGGTGAAGTTGTAGGTTTCGCATTAGGGATGATTGACCAGACTTCTACATCACATGCCTACCTTAACTATTTATTTGTCAAAGAGAACTACAGGAAAACAGGAATAGGCAAAAGATTATTGGAACAACGTTGAAATAGCCACTTCAAAAAAAGGCTGTAAGTTTGTAACTTTATTAACTGGTAAGAACGAGAATATTGAATACTACCAAAGGCAAGGTTACGAAAATTTAGAACAGTTTAGTCACAAAGATGCTGTTTATGATTACTATTACAACACAAAAAAGGTGTCCTTATTGATTAAACGTGTATAACCCAAGATTATTAGCCTGCGAAACAGTGGTTCTATGGCATCTACGTTTTATCGCTATGCTAACGTGGAACGATATTGTAGGAGCTTGCCTCGCGGCAACTCTTTTTTTGTACATTCAAGTAACGGGAGTAATGTTCAATTAATGAAGGTCTATCAGTAAACTATCAGATATTTTTGATTGATCTGTATTCCAATTTTGTGAAATAATGCGTGTACAGAAATTACAAAGTATTTGTCAAATCATGATCATCAAGTCTAATCGAAAACGGAGGGGATATGAATGGCTTTTAATGATACTTTTAGGTTTGGCGCTCATGCAATAATATTTAATTCAGAAGGTCATGTACTTCTATTAAAGCGAACATATGGCGATATGGGATGGAGTTTACCTGGTGGTAGTGTTGATCCTGGTGAAACCATTCATCAAGCGCTATATCGTGAATGTCGTGAAGAACTTGGAATAGAAGTTAGGGAGGTGGTATTAACGGGATTTTATTATCATAGTAGACTCAATGCACAAGTTGGTATATTTCGCTGTTCCATTCCAAATGATGAAGAAATAAAACTTAGTTCTGAACATTCTGAATATAAATGGATGCATTTATCGGAATTAAGTGAGGTTCAACGAATAAGGGCTTTAGACGCAATGGAGTATCAAGGACAAGTAGCAAGTCGTACTTTTTAACTACCCAAAATTATCATCGCGCTAACGAGTACGTTTGTTCAATAAGCAACATTAGCAAAGGCTGCAGGCATAATCGGCAGCCTTTGCTCACCTAACTGGCAGTTTAATGCAATAAATTGCCAGTTATTTGTGATAAAATATTTCCAATACTATACAAATCAAAAATAAAGAGGTGCCTTCTTGTGAAATACTTCGAAGAGGCTAAACATTTATGGAAGACCTATGTGCCAAAACAAGGCCAATCAGAGACAGTACAAGGCGAATTAATAAGAGCTATAGAGAAATTAAGAGATGAAGCCCAAAGAAACGGCAATGGCAATTGGGATAGATGCTTTGACATATTTTGTGATTTTTTAGAAACAACTTTGTGTTATTCGGGAGTTTTTAACATGTTACAGAAAATGAAAATTAGAAGTAATATCAAGAGGCTTAGGAAATACAATGATCCCTATTTAGAGGACGACATTTATGATGATTTAACAGATAGGGTGGTAGATTGGTATTTTAAAAATCAAGACCCCATTTTTAAGCCATATGATCCGAACCAGTACCGATAACAGCGTAAATTCCGCTAACGGATACGATAGCTCAGAGAACACATCATGGGTCCCCGCGGGATCAATAGGGCGGCCTCATTAAGCTATCGGGGCATTATCATCAATTGATCAGGATAAAAGGAACTTTTAAACTAGGGCTAAATGGTATAAATAATATATTATATATGGGTGGTGAAATTGAATGGAAAATGAACAACCAAAACAGTTAGTTGCTGTTTCTGCATTGCTTAAGAACGAAAAAGGTGAGGTCTTATTACTTAGAACTCATTGGCGTTCAGAAACATGGGAAATGCCTGGAGGAAATGTCGAGATAGGGGAGCCATTGGACGAGGCTGTACGCAGGGAATTTCTAGAAGAGACTGGTATTGTAATCCGTCCTATTGGTATAACAGGTGTGTATTATAATGCAACTAAGCACGTTTTATCAATAGTGTTTAAAGCAGAGTACGTTAGTGGTGCCATAAAAATTCAACCAGAAGAAATTCTAGAAGCTAGGTATATTGAGTTAAACGAATCAAACATTGATCAATACATAACTCGTCCACAACAAAAATCTCGTACGCTTGATGCTATGAAGGCAAAGAATTTTGTTCCGTATGAAACTTGGGAAGTAAGTCCGTCTTATAATTTATTATCAAGGTTATACATCGAATAATAAGCTTTTATTGTTCCACTATAGGCTACAA
>NZ_JAOQIO010000117.1:0-2138 GCF_025567575.1 Paenibacillus baimaensis
TCCCATTGAAGCTAGAAAAATCCCCTCATAAATATTGTCCAGTTTTATGTTGACAATCCACATATTAATTTGGGTACTATTTTAAGACTATTTATTGAAAAGAACCCCAAACTAAAAATTATACTTAGTGGTGTAAATTCATGGTAGAATAATAGGAGAAAAGTGCTATTAATGTCGAAAATTAATTGATACGAAAGTCTGAGTCTATAGGAAGTGGAAAGTGAGTGGTATCCAATGAGCACGATTGGTCTTCATTTGATATTTATGTACACAGTAAAAATCCAAAAGACTTGAACATAAATGTGCTTTGTCGTAAATTTAACATTGGTGTTGCACTTGTAAGAAAGTACTGAAAAGAAACATTTGCTCAGAATAACGGGTCACTAGGAGGGTAACGCATATAGAATGTAACAACTTGGCGAGAAGGTATTCATCAACTTAAGAATTTAAGGAACACAAAAAAGAATTATTAAGTTCAATCTGTAAACAATTGGATAAACAACAAATTTCTTGTGATGTTTATAATACACATTGCGACTGGACAGTAAAAATAAATGAAAACTGACTTTGAATAGGAGATGAAAACAATTGGGTTTTCGAAAAGAGTTTGATAGAATTGAATTTAAAGAGACGGTGTTGTTGACGTGAGGTTAGATAATCGCATTGAATATCTCGAAGGCTTAAGAGGATTAGCCGCACTAGTTGTTGTAATCTGTCATTTTGTTGGCGCTTTTTATCCTGCTCTGATTTCTGGTAATGCTCAAGAAATACACACTCAAAGGGGATGGGAATTATTTATCGCAAAAAGTCCTCTTAATATTTTTTATAATGGAAACTTTGCAGTGTGTATATTTTTTGTTTTAAGTGGCTTTGTATTGACCAGGCACTACTTCAGTAACTATTCTAATCAAAATAATGGAATAATAACGTCGAGTGCCGTTCGAAGATATCCTAGACTTTTAATACCAATTTTTTTCTCTGTTTTATTAGTCTACGTTTGTATGAAATTATCTCTGTTTGGTAATGTGGAAACTTCTGAATTTACTTATTCAACATGGTGGTTAGGTACTTTCTGGAAATTTGATTCTACGTTTATCGATGTAATAAAGTTTTCTTTTTATGATGTTTTTATATCATCCAATTCAAAATATAATACAGTATTATGGACGATGTATTACGAATTTATTGGATCGTTTTTAGTATTTGCAGCAGCACTAATCATAGGAAAAATGAAGAATAGAAGTATTATTTACTGTATACTTATCTTACTTTTTATAAAAACATATTTTTTAGCTTTTATATTTGGATTAATATTATCTGATATATTTTCTTCTGTCGATTTGAATAAAAAGTTAGTAGGGAAAAAAACGCAAGTTTTATTGCTTATGGTAGGGATTTTTTTAGGTTCCTATCCAACTTTAATCAATGTAAATGGCACGTTATATAGTTTTCTTGCATTAAATTTTGTGTTATCAAGCATGTTTTATCATATTATAGGGGCATTTTTCGTGTTGATCGTATTACTCAATTCTAAGAGGTTACAAAAAATATTATCATTGAAACCATTTTTATTTTTAGGGAAAATTTCTTTTTCTATGTATTTAATGCATACAATAATTATAGGTACATTTTCTTGTTTCGTTTTTATTAAAATTATGCATCTATTTACTTATAGCGTTAGTGTTTCAATTTCTTTTATTAGTTCAATGATAGTTATATTTATTGTTTCTTACTTTTATAATATTTATGTAGATCAAAATGGTGTGCGCTTTTCAATGTATTTATATAACAGGATTTTCAAGAAGAAAATTAATAACAAATGAAATATCGTTTTTATGAGGCATTGTTTTTTATATTCCTTTCGCCGTCTCCACATGTGGAGTGCGTGATAAGGATATATCGGGAGGATGTATTAAAGGAAATTTAAATAATTTTAGCATAAGGACTTCCTAAAGGTGGAAGTTCTTTTTGTTCTATCTATCAACCTGATCATCTTTTATGAGATGAAACTCGACTGTATACGGTTCTGGAGAACTTTGATAAGATAATCACCATATATAATGATTTATCTTGTATGGATTGTCAACATAAAACTGGACAATATTTATGAGGGGATTTTTCTAGCTTCAATGGGAGTG
>NZ_JAOQIO010000041.1:0-2017 GCF_025567575.1 Paenibacillus baimaensis
ATTTTCGACATTCCGTCAAAAGCGACCTGATCAATATAACACATTCATTCATTCAATTGCAAGCTTTTTTTTCATTAACTTTTTTAAAGTCTTTCAAGTCATTTCGTTTTCCGTACCATCTTGCGGCCGGATTAACAATATACCACATCAGTCTAGATAATTGCAAGCTCTTTTCAAATTTATTTGTGTAGTTTGTTATTAACATTAAACAATCCAATTTCAGGTATTTATTGGTTGGTTTTATACATTGTCCTATTTCCTTGTTTGTGTTAACTTTTAAAAATGCCATCTGAGAGTGTCCTTTAAGCCTGTTTACCCTCACTTAAAGATTCGGAGGAATTGAATGAGACGTTTTACAAAGCTATTTTTATTGTCTTCAGTTGTGTTGTTATCTTATTTTACCTCGGTAAGTAGTATTCATGCAGCCCCACCACCAGCAAACGACGTTAAGGTACAAATCAATGAACAGTTGGTTACTTTTCCTGATGCCCAGCCATTTCTGGATAGCAATCATCTCTTGCAAATCCCGGTGCGTACTTTAAGTCAGAAGCTCAATTATGAAATCAATTGGGAACATAAAGAACAATCAATAAACATCACCATCGCTAAAAGCGGTCACACCGTATCCTTTACTACGGGTACCAGCATAGCCACAACTAACGGGAACCCCCTAATCTTGGATTCAGCACCCCAATTGATAAATGGTACTACCTATGTGCCTTTACGTGATCTTGCAGATGCTTTTGGTATCCGACTACAGTGGGACGCCCAGAATCACATTGCGATATTAAATCAGGATGGCAAGTATCACGCTCCCTCTTGGTATGCCCCGAGCTATAAGGTCATCGATGGAACTGCAACCGCCTACACTGGATCATCCGCTGAAAATGGTGGCTACGCAGGCAAAGATTTTTTTGGTAATCCATTAGCCGTCGGCAGTATTTCTGTCGATCCCAACATTATTCCATTAGGCTCCAAAGTATATATAGAAGGTTATAACTACGATGGTCTTCCCTCTGGTGGTTTGTATGCGACCGCTACGGACACAGGCACTGCTGTAAAAGGAAATAAGATCGATATCTATGTTTCGGACAACGCTATAAAAGCTGCTCAGTTTGGTATCCAGCAAGTAAAAATATATATTTTGAACAATTAAGTTTTCCTGAGAGTGATTGCCTAACCAGCGATTACTCTTTTTTTGTATAATCCGAGGGGTCCATGACAAACTAAAAGCTATCAAGACTTAGAGGAGTGGAGCGTTTGATAAAAGTATTGATTGGAAAAATACTGCTTTTGATCTTGGTATTAGTAATAACTACAGCTGCCTCCGCCAATCCCAACAGTGAGGTGGTTTGGAATGTAATAACTGATAAAAAGCTGATTGCCATTACTTTTGATGATGGTCCTAACCCTATTTATACCCCACAAATTCTGGACCTGCTCAAAGCGCACCAGGCCAAGGCAACCTTTTTTGTTTTAGGAAAAAGAGTACAAATGTATCCAGCCCTCGCCATACGTGAGGTAAATGAAGGGCATGAAATAGCTAATCATACCTTTGACCATCATTATTTGAAAAATGTACCACCGGAGAAGCTGATTGAGGAAATACGCCAAACTCAAGATATTATTTTTGATGTAACGGAGCAAATGCCTCACGTCTTTCGTCCTCCAGGAGGATTCTATAACGATGCGTTGCTTCAATTAACTGGGGAGGATAAGCTAACCGTTGTGATGTGGTCCTGGTATCAGGATACAAAGGACTGGAAACGGCCAGGCGTGGATAAAATAGTGAGTACGGTGCTCTCGAATGTCCATAATGGAGATATTATATTATTCCATGATCTTCAGGGGGATTGCAGCCAAACGGTTGAAGCCCTTCGACAAATTTTACCAGAGCTTGGAAGGCAGGGTTATCAATTTGTCACTGTGACTGATCTCATCGCTCGAACCAAAAAGTAGATAAAGTTATGTTTTTCCATACAAAAAAGCAGTTGATCACTGAGATCAACTGCTTCAT
>NZ_JAOQIO010000080.1:0-2022 GCF_025567575.1 Paenibacillus baimaensis
CTCTAACGGAATTGTCTCAAAATCTAGATTGGATTGGAATACACCTTCTTATTAAACGCTTACAAAATATAATACAGAAGACGTCAAAAATAAATTACAAAAGGTACTAAACTAAGTGCGAAATTACGACAAAACTATTTACAGTTATCACTTGTTACTCCAAGAAACGGGATGATGATAACGTCATTGATAATGAAGTCATGGATGAGCAACTTACTTTAGAAACCAAAATCGATTTATTTAAATGGAAGCAATATGGATCAACAGATGGTATTTGAAATATTGTTTAAGCTATCGAGACATCGTAGAAATGATGGGCTAGCGGGGGTTAAAGATATCCCATACAACGATCATGAGGCGGGTCTATCAAATTTGGACTCGAAATAGATAAACGAATTCGCAGCTATCTGGAACCCTCAAAATGTGCAGTTTTTGAAAGATAAAGGACCAATATATTGGTTTCATCACGTTCTACTCCACCAATATACGTATAGTGAAAATTTGCTAAATTCAGTTACTTGCTCTTGTGAAAGTCCTTTTTGCTTCCTTAAGTCTCGAATACGCTCACCAATTAATATTAATTCAGACATTGCCACACCTCTTTTGAGGTGTAGTCAGCTAGATTAGAGTCAACATGTAAGTAAAGGTAGTATTACGAATAATATGATATGTTTACGTATTATAAATCTAGTATTTGGTCATAATAGTATTAATAGATTACTAGATTACTAGGAGGTGCTTAATTGTGGAAAAATTATTTGATTTATTTCCACTTGAACAAGCAGAAGTAACTCAAAATGGACTTATGTTTAATGAGATTTTTTATTCATGTAGCATTGCAATCAGAGAACAGTGGTATTTACAAACCCAAGGAATTTCTAGAACAATCCCTATTTTTGTGGATGAAAATAATACTGATTACATTTTAGTTTTTTTGGGAGATGGAGGTTTAACTATTGCTTACAGAATTATCGAAAATACAACGATGAATGATCAAAGCATAAAATATTATCAAGAAATTATTGAGTTACTAAAACGACAATTGAAAACAAGAAAAAGAGGCAATAATGAAAGACGATTATTCTAGAAAATTCACATTACCCATTCGGCCTGTAATTTTAGATAAAAAAGCCTTTCTGGCTTTCTTTATCGTTTGTCAAAAATGAATTATTTCTCAACAATTTCTTTTTTCGGAATCTCGATATTTTAGAGGAAGGAAACGGGAGGCCGGCGTTGAGGAGAGGACGCAGCGAGAGATTGCCAAGTCGTTGGGCATCTCGCGTTCATATGTGTCGCGAATCGAAGAGCGTGCATTGATGAAGCTATATCATGAGTTTTATAAGGTGAAACGTTAGGAAATAGGATATGAACCTTTAACGAGTCTGCCTGGACGGCAGGCTCTAATCTATAAGTGAAAGGACGTAGTGGTTTTGGACGAGCTACTGGAAGTTGTTGAAAAAAACATAAATAGTATAAAGTCAACGATTGAACGAAACAAGAAATATCATAAATATCCATTTACCACAAATTGTGACCATTATTACACGCTTATATTGTTACAAAATCGTTTGGACAATTGGGAAAGCTTTTCGAAAATAATACTAAGTTTTAAAAATAGTCACTGTGTCCCCGTGAGTAAAATGAGTAATAGGTTTGAGAAAATAATAACGGTTGAAAGGAATGGTGTTCCTGGATTTATCACACGAAAAACGGAAGAGGAAATGTTAGCGTACATCAGAGTGTTAGAGTGGAAAATCGATGATTTGCAAGGGGTATGGTTAACGTGCCCTACTTAAGGGCTTAGCTTAAGCAGGTATATAATGAAAAAAACAGCGTATCTGTGAAGAAAGAGATCATCACATTTGTAATACAATAGTTAGTCAAGATGAACATGTGGAAAACAAATTACAATTGGGGTGAAAATAATGACACTGCTAAATGACGGAGAAAAGGTCACTATCTTAATCGATCTTTTAGAACGTCATATTGATAAACTTCCGAGTGAGAACAGCTTTGCCAATT
>NZ_JAOQIO010000064.1:0-1880 GCF_025567575.1 Paenibacillus baimaensis
TTTTTTATAACATAAGCGTACTATGTCAAATTAATTTTTCAGACATTTGGGTAACTCAAACACACCTAACCACCTATATTTTTAAAAAGTTAGCAACTGACATGGAAGCGATTTGCAGAACCGGACTTTCTCAAACTTGAAAGGATATAGCCTCGTTTTTCAATCCTGCGATGCCATCTGGCTGAGTGCAGACTTTACGCTAACGTACAATTCGCATTTACAGGACGAGGAGGATAACGCTAATTTACGAGGTCCAGGGGCCTCCAGAATTTATCCGATCTGCCCTCAGTCCCAGAAAGAACGGCTCTGCATAATCTTAAACTTTAGGCAGCGGTACGTTGCAGATGGGTCACGAAGCAGTTGTATTTCAATTTCTTGTTCAACTCATCTTGAAGTGAATAGTCCTTGATCTGAGAATGGAAGGGTACTTTGTCTCGAAGCAGAGCGAATGCAATCTTAAGCATCTTGTTGCCCATAGCAATGAAGATGGCACGCTCATGCTTACCACGACCTTTTAAACGTTCATAGAAAGCCTTTAAATCCTGATTATGCAAACAAAGGTTTCGTCCTACCAGGAATACGACATAACGGAGATGATCATTTCCTTGTTTAGAAATGTGGCCATAGGAGCCTTTATGGCCGCCTGTTTGCTTGATCATCGGATTCGTACCTGCTTTCTTAATCCATTGGCCGGCATGGGTGAAATGATCGATATTGCCGATCTCCGCATAAAGTTCAGCTGAGGTTGAGACCCCAAGGCCGGGAACGGTTAAAAGTAGTCTGCCATCGGTTTGGAGCAACAAGCTTTCAATCTCTTGGTCCAAAGCTTCGATCTTGGAATTAAAGGCCTTTAGGTCACGCAGCTTCATGTTCAGCAGCATAAATTCCGGGCGTAATTCGTCCTTATGACGTGATAAGGATTGCCCAGCCACATGCAATAATTTTTGGATAGCGCTCTGACGGAGCTTCAAGTTATGCCGAACCGAGAGCTCCCGAAGTCCCTTTTCACCCAATTGCAGGATCATGGAAGGGTGGGGATAGTGCTCCATCATGAACGAGGAGGCTTTTCCCCAAAAGTCACTGAATACTTTGATTTTACGCGCCTTGCCTTGGCTGTGATCGGCATAACCTTGAAATTCACGCCAAAGAATATCCATCAAGTTACGGATCTCCATACGTAAAGTAGAACGTTTGCGGATCTCGGAACGCCGGGCTCGTGTGAGAACCAGCAGATGCCGATGATGACCTTCGAGAAGCTGGATCTGGGTGGCTTTGTTGCTTTTAATGGCATGGGCAATGGCAACTAAGTCCAAGTCATCCGTCTTGCACCAATTTAGCGCACCGGCTCGCTCTTCGAAGGTAGAGTAAGGATTGAATATCTGTACGTGGAAGCCATACCTGGACATCTCCCTCACAATGTCTTCATAGTAATGTCCAGTGGCCTCAATGCCAAGGAATAAGCGTTCGGCCTGAACTACAGCACAGGCTTGATCGATTTTTTTTCGCAATAGTTGCATGCCAGATTCACTCACTGAGAAGAAAAAAGGCCTCTCAATAACGTCACCGAAATAATTGCATATGAGAGCTTTCTGATGAAGCTTGGCTGCATCAATGGCTACAATGAGCACCTGTTCCAGGTTGATTCCGCGAAGCTGTTGACTAAACTTGATTCCCTTGATACCTTGAATATGTGAGGATTTCCCCATGTGACTTCAACCTCCTGTGGTGGGTAGGTACAGATTGAAGCTTCCTTGTCAGGTGCTTCTTTTCTTCGATAGTCGCTGGGTGAGTTCCTCTTTTTTTAACTATATTACACGCCAGAATTTATAAGTTTTCAGCGGAGCTGAAGGATTCTTATGTTTCAAGAAAACCTACCTCTG